>NZ_BDJK01000008.1 GCF_001950255.1 Carboxydothermus pertinax | reverse complement strand
CATAAATTATATCATAAATTTAGGGGCTATTGTTATTTTATTCTACATTTTCTATTTTTTATAATACTTTTTTCAGGGGTCTCGGACGGTTCAACGAGCGAGCATTTTTTCAATACTGTTTAGAAATAGTTCGCTGCCAGAACCGTCCCTTTAGTACTATTTATAGGTTTTAGCAAGAATTGATGCCAAGTGCTCGACTTTTACTTGAGCTCCTTGTTTTTTAAGACCGCCATCAATTTGCATAAGACATCCCGGACAGGTAACCGCTACTTTTTCGGCCCCGGTTTCCATAATGTTTTGGTATTTGTTTTGGAACACTTTCTCGGAAATTTCCGGATATTTGATGGAGAAAGATCCCCCAAAGCCGCAGCACTGGTCAGAGTTAGCCATCTCCACTAAGTTTGCCCCGGTTTTAACAATTAGCTCCCGGGGCTCTTTTACCTGCCCCAGGCCCCGACGGGCGTGACAGGAATCGTGCAGGGTAAAGGTCCCGGATACTTTCCCTTCACCAACCGCCAAATACTTAAAGGCAAAATCGGTAAAATCAATTACCTTCCTTGATACTTCCCTGGCTTTTTCCCGGTACTCTTCGTCATCCTCTAAATATTTTTCATAATGCATTAGGGTTTCGCTGCACGTAGGGCAGGCAGTGACTATATAATCATAATCGTGCTTTAAAAATGCCTCAATGTTGTTTTTAGCCATCCTCACGGCAGCCTGTAAATCTCCGGAGTAATATGCGGGAGCCCCGCAACATCCCTGGTTTTCCGGTAAAACCACTTCATAACCGTTTTTCTCTAAAACCAAGAAAACATCTTCACCAATATCGGGATACATGTGTTCAATTAAGCAACCGCTGTAAAACAGCACTTTGCCTTTATTTCCTTTTTCCCTTGGCCGAACCCGATATTTTTTGTAAAGCCGCTCCCTAGCCAAGGTTGGAAACACTCTAAAAGAAGTAAGATTATCAAAACCAAAGGGTAAAGATTTAATCTCGCCGTTTTCCGCCACAATCCCCTGAAATTTTCGACCAAGACCTAAAAGAGAGTTGAAAAGCTTGGGATTGGCCAAGATTCTTTCAAAGATAAATTTTTGCACAAACGGTTGTCCATAAGTTTCAACAACCCTTTGACGTAATTTTAACAACAATTCCGGTAAATTTATGCCCGCAGGGCAAACGGTAGCACATTTAAGGCAACTGCCGCAGATGGCTTGTGGATCTTTAGCCGCTTCCAAGCCATGAAAGAAAGCGGTTAAAAGGGTACCGATAGGTCCGGTATAAACATGCCCAAAGACATGGCCCCCAACCTGCTGGTAAACAGGGCAAACGTTCAAGCAACCGGCACAGCGGATACACTGGAAAAGTTCTGCAAACACCGGGTCATCTTTTAGCTCAATCCGTCCGCTATCCAGTAAAATTATATAATGCTCCTGGCCGGCCCCCGCAGTCATCACGGTCATATAGCTGGTAATTTTCTGGGCAGTAGCGTTTCGGGGAAGGGCCCGCATGATTGGGATGGCATCCTTTAACTTAGGAACTAATTTTTCAACCCCCACTAAACTTATCCGTACCTTGGGCAACGTAGTGGTTAGCCGGGCATTTCCCTCATTGGTAAAGAGAAAAATTGAGCCGGTTTCAGCTACCGCAATGTTGCCACCGGTAATCCCGGCATCGGCTTTTAAAAACTTATCCCTTAATTCCTGTCGGGCAAGCTTAACCATTTGGGCAATATCCGGAGCTACTTCCCGGTCCAGTGCCTTGGAAAAAATAGCAGCCACTTCTTCACGGGTAAGGTGAATTGCCGGCATTACCATGTGGGAGGGCTTTTGCCCGTCAAGCTGTAGAATCCACTCCCCAAGGTCGGTTTCCACTACCTCAATGCCGTGTTTAATAAGCTCTTCATTCAGGTGAATTTCTTCGGAAGCCATGGATTTTGATTTTACCACAATTTTGGCGTTTTTCGCCTTTAATATTTCTACTATTGCTTGTCTTGCATCATTAGCCGAGTGGGCAATTATAACCCGGGCACCATTTTTCTCGGCATTGGTCCGAAATTCTTCCACGTAAAGATCGAGCTTTTGCCTGACCTCGGTCCTAGCCGCCTTTATCTCCCGGCGCAGCTCTTCAAAATCAACATCGCCAAAAGCTTTTTCCCGGGCTAAAACATAATTGTTGCCAAAGTTGGTTAATGCCCGACGTAAGGTGGGATTCCCAAGGGCTTTTTTTATTTTTTCTTTATTAGCCATTACGCCTCACCCTCTTTTAAAAATACAATGAGTCGCCCCGGTCCGTGAACTCCGATGGTTAAAACCCTTTCAATATCAGCAGTTCGTGAGGGACCGGTGATAAAGTTTAAGTATCCCGGTAACTTTCCAGCATAATGTTTAAATACATCTTCATATTTTTCCACAATCTGGCTTTCTTCCAGAACTACAATGTGCACCGAAGGTAGAGTGGTTATTTTTCTAAGCTTCAGGTCCTCCGCCACCAGCACCAGGGAACCCGACTCGGCTACAGCTAAATCCGCACCGGTAAGTCCTACTTCAACTTCTTCGCTCGGTCGGTAATCTTCCTTAGGAAGTTCTACCGCCACTTTTTCCCTTAACTTTTCTAAAAGCCCCTCAATTTGCGGATGGGGATAGTACATCACTTTCCGGACACCAAGACCGGTTAACACCCCAGCCAAACTATCAATTAACTGTTCATTGGTTGTACAGCAAATAACTTCGCCACCCACAGCAGTAAGTTCCGTAATAAACTTTTCCTTTAACACCCAATCACCACCTTTGGTATTATGTCCTGATGGTCTGACCTCAGATTTCATAATTTCCTCTTTTCAAAACTAAAATATTTTCATTCCCTTACTCTTCTAACAATTTTTCTTCAGCCACCGTTAAATGTTCCTCTAAAACCTTTTGAGCTCTAATTTTATCTCGATCTTTTATTGCTTCTAAAATTTCTTTGTGGTATTTATAAAAAATTTCAGGCATCCCCGGAGTTCTAAAAAGCCGCTCACGGTTTATTTTTAGAGACTGGCGCATAGTGTCGGCAATGGAATTCATAAGGCGCACCAAGAGGGAATTATGGGTGGCTAGTGCCAAGCCATAATGAAACATAAAATCTGCTTCATCCCCTAAATCACCCTGCTTTAAGTCTTTTTCCATTATTAAAACGGCCTCTTCTAAGCGTTCTATATCTTCATCGGTAGCCCGTTCGGTAGCCAGTACTATCGCCCCGGATTCTAAAATTTTTCTCACTTCTAAAACTTCCAAAGTTGTATCTAACAGCAACAACAGAGTTAGGGACTGAAAGGATTTATCCGCTGCCACTTCCCGGACAAAAGTGCCCTCCCCAGGTCTTACTTCTAATACTCCCAATACTTCTAAAGCACTTAATGCCTCTCTAACCGATGCTCTACTGACCCCAAGGCTTTCGGCCAGTTCTCTTTCGGACGGAAGTTTATCTCCTGGCTTTAATTCCCGCCGGGCAATTAACGACCTAATCTGCTCGATTATTTCTTCGTAAATTTTCTTGGTTCTTATCTGCTGAAAATTCATAGAAAACCTCCGGCAAAACTTCTTTGTTTTATATTTATTTTCTCTATTTTCCCGCTAATTCCTGCAATGATTAATATTATTTTTCCTTATACCCCTCTGCTAGAAGTTCTGCCACATGGAAAACCCTAATATTCGAACCTTGTTTGGCTAAGGCATCATTTAACTGGAGCATGCATCCCGGGCAGGAAGTAGCCACTACTTCCGCGCCGGTTTCAATGATATCTAAAGCTTTTTTCCTACCAATAGCTTTCGAGAGGGGATAATGGGTCAGGGAAAAAGAACCGGCCCCGCCGCAGCAGGTAGCAGGCTTTTTCATTTCCCTAAAGTTTCCCCCTAAAACTGCTTTTAATATTTCACGGGGTTGCTTATTTACTTTAAGCTTCCGGTTTAAATGGCAGGGATCATGGTAAGTTACTTTTAAATTTAGTTTTTTGGGTCTTATAAAGCCTTTTTCCACTAGATATTCATTGATGTCCCGGGTCTTTTCGGCAAGCTTTTTGGCTTTTTCAAGGTATTCCGGCTCATCGGTAAAAAGTTCAACATACCCCTGTCGTAAAGTTACCCCGCAGGTAGAACAGCTGGTTATAACGTAATCGGCATCCGTCGCAAGATAAGTGTCTATCACATAACGTCCTAAGCTCTTGGCCGACTCTATATCCCCATGCACCCGGGCGGGAGTCCCACAGCAGCTTTGCTTTTCCGGTACTACCACCTGTGCTCCGTTGTGTTTTAAAACATCAATTACCGCTTCCCCAACGTTAACATAAACGTTATTGATCATACAGCCGGGGAAATACAAAAGCTTTTCTTTCCCAGAAGTTTGTTTAGACCTGGCCTTTTCCACCAGAGTTTCCTTAGAAAACTCGGGTAACAGCCGGTTTTCATGGTCTTCGAGGAGGCCAAACCGAAGTTTTCTTCCCGATCGACCTTTAACCTTTTTCATGGCAAGACCCTGAAAACGGGAAGCCATTTTCAGGCCAAAATTAAAAAGTCTGGGTTTGCGTAAAACTTTAAAGATTGCTTTTTTCACTGGCGGTAAGCCATTTTCTTTGGCCAAATAATCCCTGCCATATAAGAGAATTTTCTCATAATTAACCCCGCTGGGGCAGTTTTCCTGGCAGGCAAGGCAGGTAAGACAGGTAGCAATTTTTTCCGCCAGGTATTCGGTAGGCTTTAATACCCCTTCGGTAACCCCTTTGATAAGCTGAATCTTTCCCCGGGCTACTTCCGCTTCCATTTTAGTTTCCTTATATATGGGGCAAACCGCCTGGCAGTTACCGCAGCGCATACACTTTAAAAACTCTTGTTGAATCTCAATCACAAACCTTCCCCCCCTACGCCATTTTCCCGGGGTTTAAGATATTATTGGGATCAAAAGCAAGTTTTAAGCGTTTTAAAAGATTAACCCCCGCTTCCCCCATTTCCCAGAGGAGAAAACGGTTTTTCGCCATGCCAATGCCGTGTTCCCCGGAAAGCGTTCCTCCAAGTTCTAAAGCTGCTTTAAAGATTTCTTCCACAGCTTTTTCCACGCGCTGCCATTCTTCCCGGTTAGTTTCGTCGGTTAGGATTGTAGGATGAAGATTCCCATCGCCAGCATGGCCAAAAGTACCAATAATTAAATTATATTTTTCACTAATTTCTTTTAACTTCTTTAACATAGCAGGAACTTGACTCCGGGGAACTGTGGCATCTTCCAAAACAGTTGTAGGACTTACCTGGGCTAAAGCCGGTAATGCCGCCCTCCGAGCTTCCCAGAGTTTTTCTCGCTCTTCATCATTTTTGGCTTCAGATACTTCTCCCCGATTCTTTTCCAGGACCTGCCGAATAATCTTAGCTTCCATTTCCACCTGTTCCGGATAGCCATCGGATTCCACCAGTAAAATGGCCTGGGCATTTACCGGTAAACCAATGTTTTTAAATTTTTCCACCGTCCGGATAGTTGTTTGGTCCATAATTTCTAAAGTTGCCGGAATAACCCGATTTTTAATAATTTCGGCAATAGCGTTCCCAGCATCGTCAATACTGTTAAATACAGCTAAGAAGCTTTTTTTGGCTACCGGTGCGGGAATAAGCTTTACAATAATTTTCGTAATAATTCCCAGGGTACCTTCACTACCCACCATTAACGCAGGCAAATCGTAGCCGGTAACATTTTTAACGGTCTTGCCGCCAAATTTTAAAAGTTCCCCGGTACCAATTACCGCCTCAATTCCCATAATGTAATGCTTGGTTACCCCGTATTTTAAACCCCGAAGCCCACCGGAACACTCGGCCACTGAACCGCCCATAGTAGCAGTAGTAACCGTTCCCGGGTCCGGCGGATAAATCAAGCCGTAGGGTTTCACCGCTTCGTTTAAATCGTTGATAATTACCCCCGGCTCCACGGTAGCCGTAAGGTTATCAAGATCAATCTCTAAGATTTTATTGAGGCGATTCAACTCTACCACTACCCCTTTTGCCGCCGGAATAGTTCCACCGCTTAAATTAGTCCCTGAACCCCGCGGATAAAGGGGAATTTTATATTCGTTGGCCCATTTAACAATCTCGACTACCTCCTCGGTGCTCTCAGGAAATACCACCGCTAAAGGCATTTGGTTTTTTAACCCTGCCGTGGCGTCATAACCGTAAACAAAAAGCTCCTCCGTTTGCGTTTTAATCTTCGCGGAACCAAGAATTTTTTCTAACTTGGCCAGTGCTTCCACTTAAAAAAACCTCCCCAAAACTATCCGGGGGGAATGGTTCCCCCCGATTAGTTTTATTTTAGTTTATTTTTTATTAAAGGCTGCAACTAAACCCCAGAGGGCTAAAATTACCACTGCGGTAATCCCAAGAATGGTAAGTCCCGGGCCGGTATGTACCGGAGCTTGAGCAGCGGCTACTGCGTTTTCAATCATTTTATAAGCCGGAATCCAGCTTTTAAGGTAGTACGCCTGAAGATATGTGATTATCCCTACTACGATGGCAAACAAAAAGCTCTGCAGAACAGTGAGCCGGAAAAGCTCTGCTTCTTTGCCTACCAACCCCACCGAAGCAGTTGCTACCGCTATACTTTGAGGTGATATCATTTTTCCGGTAAATCCACCCGAGGTATTGGCTGCCACTGTTAAAACCAAAGGTATTCCCAGCTTTTCTGCAGAAGCTGCCTGGAGTTTAGCAAAGAGAGCATTAGCCGAAGTATCCGAACCGGTTATAAACACCCCGAGCCAGCCAAGCATTGGTGAAAGAAAGGCAAAAGCTTTTCCTGTAACGGTTAGCGATAAGCCCAACGTTTGGCTCATCCCGGAGAAATTAGCAACATATGCAAAGCCTAATACTGCCGCGATGTTAATAAGCGGATATTTTAAACTCTTAAGAGTCTCAACAAACACATTAACCGCATCTTTAAAGCTAATTCGTAAAATTAAAATTGTAATTATTGCAGCAATAAGGATTGCTGTACCGGCAGCTGACAGCCAGTTAAATTTAAAGACCGCTTCCATTGCTTTATCAGCCCCCGGTTTGTAAATTAAACCATCTAACCCAGGAATAGGTAACTTAAGGGTAACAAGCTCCAGAACATTTTTTACCTGATTTAACCCCCAGTCGCCAACTAAAATCGTTAATACAATAAACGGCGACCAGGCTTTTAAAATAACTCCGGCAGAGTGTTTCTTCACCTGTAATGTTGCCGGAGGCTCATTGGCAAACCGCCAGATATTTTTCGGCTTCCAGACCTTCAAGAATAAGACTAAAGCTATAATCGTAACCAGGGAAGCTATAATATCCGGAAGCATCGGTGAAAGATAGTTTGCCGAAAACCATTGAGCTCCCGCAAAGACAACACCAGTTACCAGCGCCGCCGGCAGTACTTCGACAAGTCCCTTCCAGCCGGACATAATAAAGACCATCCAGGCCGGTATAACTGCCGATAAAAGCGGTACCTGGCGACCTATCATCTTACTAATCGCCATGGCGTCAATTCCCGTTACCTGTCCCGCCACAATAACCGGAATGCCAATGCCCCCGAAGGCTACCGGAGCGGTGTTGGCAATTAAACAAATCCCAGCTGCATACAGTGGTTCAAAACCAAGCCCCATTAACATCGCTGCTGTAATTGCTACCGGAGTCCCAAAACCAGCAGCACCTTCTAAAAACGCCCCAAAGGCAAAAGCAATTAATAAGGCCTGCAGCCGGCGGTCTTCGGTAATGGATGCAATGGAATCTTTGATAATCTCAAATTGCCCAGCTTTAACGGTGAGATTATAAAGATAAATCGCCGTAAACACAATCCAGCCAATAGGGAAAAGTCCGTATAAAGCGCCGTTTACCGCTGACATCAAAGCAAGATTTACGGGCATTTTGTACTCAAAAACCACAACAATAATGGCCAAAAGCAACGTCAAAAGACCCGCCATATATCCTTTCATTTTTTTGATGGCCAACGCCCAGAACAGGAAAAAAATCGGAAGCGCCGCCAACAATGCCGACAACGCAATGTTGCCAAGGGGATCATAATTTTGCGTCCAGCTCACCTCATACCCCTCCTGAAAAATTTTGTCACTTACCATACCATACGGCCGTATGATGGTCTGACCATTCGATTATTAGTTTACCATACAAATTTAAATTTTCAATATATTCTCAATGTTATAATTTTCACATTTCGCCCGGAAAAAGAGGTATTAAAGGCGTTATTGCTTAATTGCTTATGACAAAAATGCAGTATTATCAAAGACCTAAATTTGTTCTATATTTCACGTTTTTGTTTTATAATAGCCCTCCTATAAAAAATTTTTATATTACTACACCCTGAAACTAAAGCGGGCCTAAGCCCGCTCTTTTACTAAAGGTTATTCAAACTCGGTAAAGCCAAAATTACGAATCCAGACGTCTTTATTTCGCCAGTCTTCTTTTACTTTTACCCATAAATCAAGGTAAATATTGCTTCCTAATAGCCGCTCAATTTCTAACCTTGCCCTTTGACCAATCTCTTTCAACATCTGGCCGTTTTTACCAATTATTATTCCCTTTTGACTATCTCTTTCTACATAAATTATCGCTGACACATATACAGTATTGCTATTTTCCCGGGGTTTTACCTCTTCCACCACTACCGCTACCGAATGGGGAATTTCTTCCCGGGTTAAGTGTAATATTTGCTCCCGAATGTATTCCGCTATGATAAATCGTTCCGGATAATCGGTTACCTGACCTTCCGGGTAATAAGGAGGCCCTTCGGGTAATAATTCAAAAATTCCCGTCAACAATTCGGCAACACCTACTCCGTTTAAAGCAGATAAAAAATAAGTTTTAGCAACTTGTATTTTGCTTTTAATTTGACTGGCAATATTTTGTGCCTCACTCATCTTAACCATATCAATTTTATTAACCGCAAGGATAATTGGAGTTTTTACTTCCGCTAAAGTCTTTAGGAGATAGTTTTCCTGGGGCCCAATGGGGGAATTAGCTTCTACCACGTATAATAAAACATCTACCTCGTTTAAACTAGTAAGCGCTTGTTTTAACATAAATTCGCCAAGTTTATTGCGGGGCTTTTGGACCCCCGGAGTATCAATAAAAATAATTTGCCCCATAGCGCTGGTTAAAACTGCCCGGATTTTATTTCGGGTAGTCTGGGGTTTATCCGACATAATAGCAATTTTAGTCCCGACCATCTGGTTTAAAAGAGTGGATTTTCCCACATTGGGCCGCCCAATAATAGAAACAAAACCCGATTTATAACTCATCCCATACCTCCCTTTCCGGCTGGACAATACCACCGGAAACAATAATTTTTAAAGCATCTTCTACCGAAAGATTTAATGGTATTACATCCCTTTCGGGCAAGTATAAAAGCCAGCCCGAAGTTGGGTTGGGAGTAGTAGGTAGAAAGACCGGTAAAAGCTTTTCCTCGGTTTTTTCATTTATTTCATTAAGTCCAGAACCGGTTATAAAGCCTAACGCATAACTATTTTCATTGGGATACCTTACCAATACCACACTTTTAAAAGCATCCCTTTCGGGATGCAAAAAAGTTTCAATTAATTGCTTAGATGTCTTATAAAGGGTACGAGTCACCGGAAGCTTTATAAAAAGTTGCTCAAATTTTTTAAGGATTTTTCCGCCGATAAAATTGGTAGCCAGCATGCCAACGGTAGGTATCAAGAGGGCTACTGTTAAAAACCCAAGCCCAGGAATGTCAAGACCAAAAATCTTTGCAAAAAAACCTCTCAGGGGCCGGTCAAAAAAGGAAAATAAGGTATATAAGATGTAGATAGTTATAGCCGCAGGTGTTATTACTACGAGACCGGTTAAAAAATAGTTGCCAAGTTTCTTAAAAATGCCCTCTCCCCCCTCGCGACCTGCCATAACTTAGGAAAGTATATAGAAGAAACAAAAGCCCTATTAACAAAAGTAAAATATGAAAAGGATAAAGCCTGATTCGGTAGAGATTTAAATAAGATAAGCCCTTTATTTTTGGTATAATCACAAGAAAAAATACTCCAATACTGTTTATTGCCGCCAGGAGCACTGCTCCTGCTGCAACATCCTTGGCAATTTTGGCAAGGCGGTGATAATCTTTTGTAAACAAATCTACCGTGGCTTCAATAGCCGTATTTATCATTTCCGTTATAATTACCAGAGCTACGGCAAAAAAAACAAATAAGTAGTCATATCCGTTAAAAGGCAAAAATAAAGAAAGGGTTAAAACTCCAATACCCGCTAAAAAGTGAATTTTCATATTTCTCTGGGTACGTAAACTATAAATTAATCCCCAAAAGGCATAGCTAAAGCTTTCTTTTAAGCTTCGGCGCATATTAACGCTCCAATCCCAGAGCTTTTAAGATTTTTTCTTCCTTTTCCCGCATAATACGGGTTTCTTCCTCTGTATAATGATCGTGCCCAAGCAAATGTAAAACTCCATGCACTGTTAAAAAGGAAACTTCCCTTAAAAAACTATGACCATACTCTTTGGCCTGTTCTAATGCTTTTTCTAAAGAAATCACTACATCTCCTAATACATCGTCTTCATCATCGGCTAAGGGAAAAGATAAAACATCGGTTGGAGTATCTTTTTGGCGGTAATCCCGGTTTAAAGACTGAATGTAATTATTATCTACCAGCGCAACACTTACTACCCCTTCGCATCCTTCCTCGTTTAAAGTAAAACTTACAGCTTTCTCTATTGCCTGAAGTAAAATATCATCTACCAGCACTTTATCTTGAAGATTATTAATTTCCGTCAAGATTTTTTCTCCTTTCTTAGAGCTTCCGGATTTATGTCCGGATACTCCACCCGGTTATGGAAAATTCCCGATAATACCTTATCAAAAGCTTGAGCAATATTGTGTAAATCCTGAAAGGTTAAATTAGATTCATCCAACTGCCCATCTAAAAGCTTGTCCTTTATTACTTTTCGTACCAAGCCTTCTATCCGCCCGGGGGTTGGGGATTTTAACGAACGTACCGCCGCTTCCACCGAGTCAGCCAGCATTACTAAAGCTGCTTCTTTAGTTTTGGGCTTAGGTCCTGGATAGCGAAAATCTTCATCCTTTACCTCCGACCCGTTTATTTCTATTGCCTTTTGGAAAAAGAATTTTAAGATGCTGGTACCATGGTGCTGTTCAATAATATCCACCACCACCGCCGGGAGCTTATACTCCCGGGCCAGCTCTACCCCGTCTTTGATATGGGAGGTTACAATTAAAGTACTTAAATTAGGAGTTAGCTTTTCATGAGGATTGGTGCTGCCAAACTGATTTTCCACAAAAAAGTAAGGCCGTTTTAATTTACCAATGTCGTGGTAAAATGCCCCCACCCGGGCTAAAAGGCTATCAGCATTTACTTTTTCCGCTGCTGCTTCCGCTAAATTCCCTACCAGTAAGCTATGATGGTAAGTTCCTGGAGCTTCCATTAAAAGCTTCTTTAAAAGGGGATGGGAAGGAGTAGCTAGTTCTAATAAAGTAACCGCCGAGGTAACTTTAAAGGTCGTTTCTAAATAGGGTAAAAAGCCGTTGGTAAAAACTGCAGCTAAAATTCCATTTATCGGACCTAAAACTAAAGCTGCTAAAAAAGCTGTACTCAATGAAGTTTTATCAATTAGCTCTAAAGCAAGAATCGCTATTGTTGCTACAATTCCTATATTTAACCCAGCTCGAGCTAAATCTTTACGCTGGCTTAGGTGGGAAACACCAAAACCACCGGCAAGGCCTGAAAAAAAGGCCACTACCGACATTTTAAGATTTAACTCCGTCCCAATTCCAATTAAAAGAGCTAGAATTGCTGTCATTAAAAGGGAAAGATTAAAGTCAATTAAGATCGCTATTAACATAGTGGCAGCACCTAAAGGTACCGCATAGCCAACAAGGGGTGTCATCTCGGGAAAAGCCCCTACATTTATGGCTAAAATGCTTTTTGCAAGAGCCAGAATAAAAAAGGAAATTATCCCCAATAACACTAATAAATTTAAATTATTAAACACCTCTCGCCGCTGCTGGTAGAGATAAAAAAGCGGCGTTAACATTGTAAATAAAATAATAAAAACTGCTCCAATAAAATTTCTAAAGGAAGGCTTTGGCTTTAAAAGCCCCAAAGCCTCTAATTTTGCTAAATGTTCCGGAGTTACTATTTCCCCTTCTCCTATTATTTTTTGATTTTGCTTTACCGATACCCAGACTTTGGGCACCGCTTGCGCCGCTCGATCCCGAAGCTTTTCGGTAGCTTCCGGATCATATACTGCATTGGGCCGTAAATAATAATTTAAGCTTAAAAGTAAAACCTCTTTTTCCGGGTAACTTAAATTATACCGGCTAACCTTGTCCGGAAGGGTTGCCTTAATTTCGGTAAAATTTTCTGGAGTTATTTCTTTTTTTAAAAGTTCCCCCAAAATTTCCGTTGCAGCTCGCCCGCAAGCTTTCCAGCGTTCTACTGTAATGCCAGCTAAGTCATAAGCCATCCCCGCGGGCAAGGTAAAAGGCACTTCTGCGGTAATTAGTTTTTCTTTTTGTTTTTGAGGAAGACTTTGCTTGAGAATTTTTTCAATATTTAAGAAAAAGTTGTTTACTTCCCCCAAAATAGCCCCATTGGTTTCTGGGTTAATTAAGTAAACTTTTGGTACTTGACTGCGGGCTTTTTCCCGGGCTTCTTCGGTTTTGGCCTTATCTTCAAAAACTATACTCCGAGGAGCTTTGATAGTTTCTGGAGAAACTTGTCCTACCTGAAGGCTTATTTGGTGCGGAAAAAACTCCAAAAACATTAAAAAAAGATAGGAAACGAAAAAACCAGTAAACACTAATCCCCGGATTAGCCTTTGATTATTTTTTAGCCGCTCCAACCATACCTTTATTTTAAAATTAAGAATGACCCGTTCCCTCCCTGTCCTTGATTTTCCGGGCTTTTTCGTACTGCTCAATTATTTCCTGGACTAAGGGATGTCTAACCACATCTTCCCGGGAAAAATAAGAAAAACTAATGCCTTTAATCGGCTTTAAGATTTGTTCTGCTTCAACCAGTCCCGATTCCTGACCCCGGGGTAAGTCTACCTGCGTTGTATCCCCAGTAATTACCGCTTTAGAACCAAAACCCAAACGGGTTAAAAACATTTTCATTTGCTCGGGAGTGGTATTTTGCGCTTCATCTAAAATAATAAAAGCATCATCCAAGGTGCGGCCCCGCATATACGCAAGAGGAGCAACTTCAATGATTTGTTTTTCTAAATATCTTTGAGTTGTCTCCAGCCCCAAAATATCATATAAACTATCGTACAACGGCCTTAAATAAGGATTCACTTTTTCCTGTAAATCTCCGGGTAAAAAGCCTAACTTCTCCCCTGCTTCCACTGCCGGCCGAGTTAAAATGATCCGGGCCACTTCCTTTTGCTTTAAAGCTAAAACCGCCATAACTACAGCCAAATAAGTTTTCCCGGTTCCTGCAGGGCCAATCGCAAACACAATATCATGTTTTTTAATAGCTTCTAAATACTTTTTTTGTCCAAGGCTTTTCGGCTTTATTTTTTTACCCCGTGGAGTAATGTAAACCGTTTCATCCCCTAAAAGACCTAAAACTCCACTTTTTTCTGCGGCAAAAGCGTAGCGAATTTCCCGGGTAGTTATAGGATTTCCGGCAAGGTAATAATTATAAAGGTCTTCTAGAAGCCCAACCGCTTTATTAACCGCCTCTTCTTCCCCGGATACCAGGATTTCTCCTTCTCTTAAATTTATAGTTACCGGCAAAAGTTCTTCAATGAGCTTTAAATTTTCATCGTATTTACCAAATAAAGCCCGAAAAAACTCTTGATCGGCTACGACCACATGCTGTTCTTTTTTAGCCAAATTCACTCCTCCTGTATTCCCGAAAGTCGCCCAATATTTTCAAAGGCCTGAGCTTTTACCGTTACCGTTACCGAATCCCCCATACCAGAAACGCTTTTTTCTAAATAGGTAATAAGCCTCGCATCCACTTCTTTTTTAAGCTCTTCTAATGCTAAATTATACGCCTTTTGAGCTCCTTCCTCAAGGGTTAGGTAATTCACATTCTTTTTTACTTGTTTATAAGTTACTCTATATAGTTCGATAGGAATGATTATATTCCTCCACCCTGGCAATCTATAACGTTTTTCTACCAAAATCGCCATTGAAAATTTTTCTTTAGGTTTTTTTATCGTTATCTCGTGTCTGCCAAAATAAAGTTTAATTAATTCACTTTCACGTCCGGTAGGAACAAGCCGTTCTTCTTTTAAAGGAACCGATACCTGTTTTTTATACCAGGTAACTGCTTTGATCGTCCCATCGGCAACAATGGCATTGCCCCACTCATCTACTCCGGAAATAAGCACCTCGCCAGCAGTAACCTTTTGTCCCATCCGTACTCTTAAGCTTCCGCGAAACACCAGGATCTCTTTTATTATGCCATCTCGCTTAGCGACAATATCGGCCTTTTTATATTTTTGCCCAATATTTCCTTTTTGCCTTTTACCGCTAACAATAAGCCAGACTCCCTTTTTTTCAATGCTCACCCAGGAAACATTGAGCATTTGGGCCATAATTTCCCGCTGTAAATATTTTTCGTCGATCTTTCTTTTCTCGGTCCAGGGTTTAATTCCCTTATCCCTTAAAATTTTATAGACTTTTTCCTTTTCCTGACCAAACCCCTTTACATCAATAAACCAGATAAATCCAGTTAAGGTATAAATTATACCTAAAAGTAAAAAAAGCCCGGCTATTATCCCTGGCCTTTTTAAAATCTTTTTCCCCCAAAAAGGCAATCCCTCTTTAGAAATTACTTGAGTTTTGGCCCCTACCTGTTTCCCTAACGCTTTTACTTTTCGAAAATTTTTCAGAGTTGTTTTAAAAGTAAGTCCATTTTTGTTATATTTTACTTCCCTTAAGTCAATTTGTCGGCTAAAGGCTAGGTTTAAAAAGCGCTCGATATCAGTTCCCTGAAGTTTAAAGCGTATTTCCCCAAAGAACCACCTGAACAAAAAAATTACCCCCTTTCAAAGCATACCCGTTCAATCTGTCCGGTAATTTGCAGTTCATCAGGAGTAATTAAAAATATTTCTAAGTTTTTTCCTTTAAGGATTATTTTTTCTTTAAGCCGGCTTATTTTTATTACTTCCGGTGAATATGCTAAAATCCCTTTGTGGCCTTCTACTATCACCATTTCACTGCCTAAAAAAACTACCCGTGGTAAATCGGCAAAAATTTCTCCCGGAGAAATTGTCCACTTTTTAGGCATAAAAAAACCCTCCCTGCTACATCAATATGCAGCCGGAAGGGTTTTCATGTTAATTTGTTAAAAGCTTTTTTACTAACTCCGATACTACCCGCCCATCAGCCCGACCTTTTACTTTAGCCATTACCGCTGGCATTACTTTTCCAATGTCCGAAAGTTTTGTAGCTCCAACTTCCACCATGGTTTGCCTTATAATTTCTTCTAGCTCTGCCTCCTTTAACTGAGCTGGAAGGTAACTTTTAAGGATTTTTACTTCCTCATTTATTTTGGCAATTTCCTCGGTTCGTCCGGCCTTTTCATAGTTGGGTAGGACTTCTTTGCGGGATTTGATTTCTTTTTGGATTATTCCAAGGATTTCTTCGTCGGTTAAACTTCTTCCCCGTTCTATTTCAGCATTTTTTATAGCTGCTTTTACCATCCTTAAAACATTAAGCCTTACTTTTCCTGCTGCCCTTTGTTTCATGCTTTCTTTTAAATCGTGTTCAATACGGTTTAACATACAATCACCTTAGGCATAACGCTTTTTCTTATTTTTGGCTTGAGCCTTCTTTTTCCTTCTCACGCTCGGTTTTTCGTAATGTTCCCTTTTGCGCATTTCAGCCATTAAGCCGGCTTTCTGGCACGATCTTTTAAAGCGTTTGAGCGCGCTATCTAAAGTTTCATTTTTGCCAACTCTAACTTCTGCCACTTTCTATCCCTCCCTCCATACCACCCCTTTTACCGCCTTAATCAGGCAAACTTTCCCAGCCGTTTACCGCCAATTAAGTGGAAATGGAGGTGGTAAATCTCTTGACCGCCATCTTTTCTGCAATTGGACACCAGGCGATATCCCGACTCACTGATTCCTTCCCTTTCGGCAATTTCCCGGGCTTTTAGTAGCAAGTGTCCAGCAAGCTCCCGGTGTTGTTCTCCTAAATCCGCAAGGCTTTCCACGTGCTCTTTAGGTACAATTAGTATATGCACCGGTGCTACCGGATTGATGTCACGAAAAGCTACCATTAAGTCGTCTTCATAAACTAGCGCCGAGGGAATTTCTTTCCGGGCAATTTTGCAGAAGAGACAGTCCATAATACCTTCACCTCCCCCCGGGAGAAAGGTATAATCCAATCCTTACAAGAGGAGATAATTCTACAATACACTATTAAATTCCTGCTGGCAAGAAAAATTTTAGTTATTTAGCATTTCCCCTAAAACGTATCCCTCTTTTACTTCCGTAATTTTTACCGGATAAATTTTCCCTCTTTTAATATTATTGCCGGAAAATTTAACTTTTAAATAATTATCGCTATGCCCTTCCCAAAGGCCTTCATTTCCCAATTCTTCCGGCACAACCTCTAAGGTTTTACCAATAAATTTCGACGCATAGTTGGTAAAAAGTTCACCTTTTAAATTAATTAACAACAAACTTCGCCGCTCTTTTTCCCGCTCTGGTACCTGTCCAGGCATTTTAGCTGCCAGAGTACCGTACCTAGGAGAAAATTTAAAAACGTGAACATCCATAAAACCAGCTTTTTTAATTAAATTATAGCTGTTTAAAAACTGCTGTTCGGTTTCCCGGGGAAAACCAACAATAACATCGGATGTTAAAGCAATATCAGGAATACGTTCTTTTATAGTTTCAATTAATCTTAAATACTCAGAAGCGGTATATTTTCGCCGCATAGCTTTTAAGATCTCGTCATCACCGCTTTGTAAGGGAAGATGGAGATGGCGGCAAAATTTTGGGCTATTTGCCAGTACTTCTAGTAAATCTAGGGTAAAGTCCTGGGGTTCAATGGAACTTAAGCGCAGTCTTTTAAGTTCTGGAATTTTAAATAATTCTTCTACTAAATCAGCAAGCTTGGGAAGCTCTTTTTTCTCCTGGCCGTAAGCTCCCGTATGAATGCCCGTAAGCACTATTTCCGAAAAGCCCTTTTGGGTAAGGCTTTTCACCTCCGCCACTACTTCCGTAAGCTTACGGCTTCTAAGGGGCCCCCGGGCATACGGTATAATGCAGTAAGCACAGTAACTATTACACCCTTCTTGAATCTTAACAAACGCCCGGGCTTTCCCCGGGGTAAGTTTTAAAGGCATTTCCTCAAATTCGGCAAGTTCTTCAAAACTAGCCACGGCATTAATTTTTTTTCGGTCAGCAAAAACTTTTTCCACCAGTTCTACCAGACGATTTTTATGAACGGTTCCCAAGACCAGATTTACTTCGGGTATCTTTAAAACTTCTTCCGGAGCTACCTGGGCATAACAGCCCACCGCTGCAATCACCGCCTCGGGATTTTTTTGGGCTGCTTTTCTAATCATCTGTCGGGATTTCCGGTCACTTAAATGGGTAACAGTACAGGTATTAATTATATAAGCATCGGCGTAATCATTAAAATCCACGACCTCATATCCTTTTTCCTGAAAAGCCCCTTTTAACGCTTCGGTTTCGTACTGGTTTACTTTACATCCTAAGGTGTAAAAAGCTACCTTTTTCACGTAAAATCTCCTCCAAGGTCACCCCATTGATATAAAACCAGGGATAGAGTTGCTATGGCCGCTGTTTCGGTTCGCAATATTCTCGGTCCTAAGCTTACTGTCTTTGATCCAAGAGTTTTTAAGTATTCAATTTCCCCAGGGGCAAATCCCCCTTCCGGTCCAATGACCACCGTTACTTTCTTAACCGGCGTTTCTTTTAAAACTTTTTTTAACGAAATTTGTTCTTCCCCTTCATAAGGAACTAAAAGAAGAGTATTTCCCAGAAATTCTGGAAGGGCTTTTAAATCAATAACCGGCAAAATTTTTGGAACCCGGCTAACTCCCGCTTGTTTTGCTGCTTCATAAGCTATTTTTTGCCACCTTTCCCGACGTTCTTTTTTCTTTCGCTCATCAAAAATTACAACCGTTCGCTGGGTTTCCACGGGAATAACGCGAAATACTCCTATTTCCGTAGCCTTTTGGATAATAAAATCCATTTTTTCACCTTTAGCTACTCCCTGAACTAAAGTAACTTCTACCGGTGGGACTGTTTTTACATATTTTTTAGCAAGAATCTTCAATTGAACCAGATCTTTGCGTACCGCTACGACCTGGCAGTAATAGCGAAAATCTTGTTCATCCTGCAAAGTTAGTTTTTCCCCGGGCTTTATTCTTAAAACTTTTGTCACATGCCGGGCATCTTCACCGGTAAGATAAGCATAATCCCCCTGGATTTGACCAGGGGGTAGAAAAAAATAAGGCACGTCAAACCTACTCCTTTCGTACAACCAAAAGGGACCAACCACCACGGTTTTGCCTTTCCACAAAAGTAAAGCCCGATTCCAAAAGTTTATCTAAAACCTCTTGTTCTCGTTCCAAAATTATCCCGGAACCAATGAAAATCCCTCCAGGAGTAAGCTTTTTAAAAGCGTCCGGGGCCAACTCTTTAATTACAGCTGCAATAATATTGGCAATAATTACATTTACCTGGGTAGCAAAACCGTGTAAAAGATCATTTTCAATTACAGAAACTTTACCAGAAAGCCGATTTAAAATAACATTTTCCCGGGCAACTTTTACCGCCACCGGGTCAATATCTACAGCATAAACATGCTCTGCTCCTAAAAGGGCAGAAGCTATGGCTAAAATCCCTGAACCGGTACCCACATCGGCCACTACTTTACCCGGAGCGATATACTTAGGCAAGGCTTCTAAAACCAAGGCGGTGGTATCGTGGGTTCCAGTACCAAAAGCCATTCCCGGATCGATTTCAATAACTTTTTTATTTTCTTCTCCGGAAGGTAACTTTTCCCAGGTGGGTTTTATTAAAAATTCCCCCACTGCAATTGGTTTAAAATATTTTTTCCAGCTATTAGCCCAGGCTTCGTCATCTATTTCCTGGAAATAAAGGTTAAAAGGGATAGCTAGAGCTTTTAACTTTTCATTAATCTGCCCTAATAAGGTATGAATATCTGCCGTTAAAGGAAAATAAGCCCGGACCGTTGCTCTTTCGGCCTGTAAAACCTTTTCCGGGAATTCATAAGCATCCCACATTTGGGCATTAATGTACTGCCAAAGTAAAAGGGGGTCTTCTATGCTTACCCCCCCGGTGTTGAATTCCCAAAAAAGATCCGCTACCGTTTCCGTAAAACCGCTTTCCACTTCCACCGCAACTTCAAGATATTTCACCGGCCTCACCTGTCTTTTTTTATAAATTATAACGCAAATTTATTTTTAAATTTATTAAATTTTTCTTTTAGGGTTTCCTCTTTTTTTTGCTTCGATATTTCCTCAAACTCGCGCAAAAGCTGTTTTTGTCGTTCGGTAAGTTTGGTCGGGGTCACTACTTTTACCGCTACATAAAGATTTCCCCGGCCTGAGCCATTTACCACGGGAACTCCCTTACCTTTTAGCGTAAAAACCGTACCGGTTTGGGTTCCTTCGGGAATTTCTAAAATTTCTGTTCCGCCGTCGATAGTCGGTATTTCTACCTTTGCTCCTAAAGCTGCCTGAACAAAAGTAATTTCTTTTTCCAGTTTTAGGTGAATGTCTTCCCGTTTAAAGAGCTTGTGGGGCTTAATTTTTATATATACAAACAAATCTCCTGGAGGGCCACCGTAACGTCCCGCTTCCCCACCTCCAGCAATTCTAAGTCTATGCCCGTGGTCAATCCCCGGGGGAATTTTCACAGTAAGAGAACGGCTCTTCCGCACAAGACCGCTTCCCCCACACTCCCGGCAAGGGGTTTTCGGAATTTTACCTTCCCCCCGGCACGTGGAACAAACCTGGCTTCTCACCATCCGGCCAAACAGAGTTTTAACTTCCTGGTGAATCTGTCCCCGTCCCTGACAGGTTGGACAGGTGATGATGGGAGTCCCCGGTTCTGCTCCATTGCCGTGGCAATGGCTGCAGGTTTCGGTCCGGGTCACTTTAATTTCTTTTTCCCCGCCAAAAACCGCTTCCTCTAAAGTAAGCTCTAAAACCGCCTCTAAGTCATCGCCGGGAACAGGGCCCGGGCGGGATTTTCTCCCACCACCAAAAACCATATCAAAAAGGTCACCAAAACCGCCAAAACTGCCAAAAATATCTTCAAAATTAATGCCGGCCCCGCCACTAAAACCTCCTTGGCCGGCAAAATTCCCATCTACTCCCGCATGGCCAAATTGGTCATAGCGGGCCCTTTTTTCCGGATCGGATAAAACTTCATAAGCTTCGTTAATTTCCTTAAATTTTTCTGCAGCATTGGGATCGTCTTTATTAACATCCGGGTGATACTTGCGCGCCAATTTTCGGTAAGCCTTTTTTATTTCTTCAGGGGTAGCGTTTTTTGCTACCCCTAATACTTCGTAATAATCCCGCTTCAATTACCTCACCGCCTTTTGCGGGTAGTTATTTCTCATCATTTACCTTGTAATCGGCATCATAAACATTGCCTTGGGAGTTAGTTCCAGCCTGACCCTGGTTGGATGCCTGCTGGTAAATGCTCGAGGTTAATTCATACAGTGGTTTAGTTAGTTCCTCAATTTTGGCTTTTATTTGATTGACATCTTTTCCATTCAGGGCATCTTTTAATTCCGAAACAGCTTTTTCAACCTTTGCTACTGAATCCGGATTTGCTTTATCTTTCAATTCCCTGATAGTTTTCTCTGCTTGATAAATTAAACTATCCGCTTGATTTCGAACTTCGACTTCTTCTTTACGCTTTTTGTCTTCTTCGGCATACCGTTCGGCCTCTTCCACCATCCGTTTTATTTCCGCTTCGGTTAAATTGCTGGTGTTGGAAATAGTAATGCTTTGCTCCCGCCCGGTTCCTAAATCTTTGGCCGAAACATGAACAATGCCGTTGACGTCTATATCAAAGCGGACCTCAATTTGCGGCACCCCCCGAGGGGCAGGTGGAATACCGGTTAAGGTAAATCGACCTAGGGTTACGTTATCAATAGCCATTGGCCGCTCGCCCTGTAAAACATGAATTTCCACCGAGGTTTGGTTATCGGCCGCAGTGGTAAAGATTTGACTCTTAGAGGTAGGGATTGTAGTATTTCGTTCTATTAACTTGGTAAAAACCCCACCTAAAGTTTCAATCCCCAGGGACAGGGGTGTTACGTCCAAAAGTACCACGTCTTTTACTTCTCCGGCTAGTACCGCCGCTTGAATTGCCGCCCCAATGGCCACACACTCGTCGGGGTTAATCCCTTTATGAGGCTCTTTGTTAAAGAATTTGCGGATTGCCTCTTGAACCGCCGGTATCCGGGTTGAACCACCCACTAAAAGGATTTTATCAATATCCTCGGGCTTAAGTCCGGCATCTTCTAAGGCCCGCCGGGTTGGTCCCATAGTGGCTTCCACTAAATCGGCGGTTAATTCGTTAAATTTGGCCCGGGTAAGCGTAACATCTATATGCAATGGACCATTTTGGTTAGCGGAAATAAAGGGAAGATTGATTTGGGTTTCTAAGACTCCGGAAAGTTCAATTTTGGCTTTTTCGGCAGCTTCTTTTAACCGCTGCATAGCCATTTTATCATTCCTTAAATCAATACCGTGCTCTCTTTTAAAGTTTTCCACAAGCCAATCAATAATTCTCTGGTCAAAATCATCCCCACCCAGCCGGTTGTTACCAGAGGTTGCTTTAACTTCAAATACCCCATCACCAATTTCCAAGATGGAAACGTCAAAAGTTCCACCGCCTAAGTCATAAACCAAAATGGTTTGTTCTCCTTCTTTATCAAGGCCGTAAGCTAAAGCTGCAGCGGTGGGCTCGTTAATAATTCTTAGTACCTCTAGGCCAGCAATTCTCCCGGCATCTTTAGTGGCTTGCCGCTGGGCATCGGTAAAGTAGGCCGGTACAGTAATAACCGCTTTATCAATTTTTTCCCCTAAGTACGCTTCCGCATCTTGCTTTAATTTTTGCAGGATCATCGCCGAAATTTCCTGCGGGGTATACTCTTTATCGTCAATTTTCACCCGATAGTTGGTTCCCATATGCCTTTTAATAGAAATGACAGTGCGCTCAGGATTGGTAATAGCCTGACGTTTGGCCACCTGTCCTACTACCCGTTCGCCATTTTTACCAAAGGATACTACCGATGGGGTAGTGCGACCACCCTCGGCATTAGGAATAACGGTCACTTCCCCACCTTCCATTACGGCAATGCAAGAGTTGGTAGTTCCAAGGTCAATCCCAACAATTCTACCCATTTTTCTCTACCCCCTTAAATGTTATTGTTTTTTCGAAACTTTCACTAAAGCTGGACGTAAAATTTTATCTTTATAAAAATACCCTTTCACTAGTTCTTCAATAACTGTATTTTCTTCCAAATCTTCTCGCACCTCCACCATTAAGGCCTCGTGGAGTTCAGGATTAAAGGGTTGGCCTTGGGCCTCAATAACCTTTACCTCTTGTTGATTCAAAATTTCTAATAACTGCCGGTGAGTGAGTAAAACCCCTTCAATTACCTTATTGGGTTCGCTATCTTTTTCTTTTAAAGCTCTTTCAAAATTGTCAAGCACTGAGAGAAGCTTACGTAACAACTCAAAGCCCTCATACTTTAAAAGCTCTTCTTTTTCTTTTTGGGCTCTTTTGCGGTAATTATCAAAATCCGCATACAACCTTAAATACTGATTCTTTAAGCGATTATGTTCATCTAAAAGCTTATTGTATTCTTCTTCTAATTTTTTGTATTCTTCTTCCAACTTTTTCCCATCCTCTTCTTGAGACACAGCAATCTCTTCTTTATCTTCCTGTTCCAACTTCTCTTCAGTTATTTTTTCCTCTTTATCTTTTTCCTCCATCTTCCTGCTCACCTTCCTTTAAAACTTCATAATCTTTCATTTTTATAATGGTATTAATTTTCAATAACGAAATAGCCACCTCGCTGGCATTTTTTACCGCCTGATAAACCACTTCAGCAGGGTCAACCACGTCTTTGGCCAGCATATCAATAAATTCACCGGTTTCAAAATCCAAACCTAAAGCATAATTATTTTTTTGGACCTGAAGGGTCATTAAATCACCCAATTTTTCCAGCCCGTTAAAACCAGCATTTTCAGCCATCACCCTAAAAGGCACTTTGAGCGCTTCGGCAAAAGCCATGACGCCGTAACTTTCCATACCCGCTAGCTGATTTTTTAGGCTTTCAACTTCCCGGCTTAAGTAAAGCAGAAAAGAACCCCCTCCTGGTAAAACGCCAAACCGATACGCTGCCTCAAAACTTCCCGCCGCATCTTTAGCAATCCTCTCTTGCTCATCCACCACTTCATCGGTAGCAGCCCCGACTAAAATGGTAGCGGTAGGTTTTCCAGCACCCCCTTCGATAACTGTTAATGAAAGCTTGGCATCGTAAAGAGCGGTTTGGGCATAACCCAAGACTTTTTTGAGCTCCGCAGCCGGTTTATTTAAAGAACTCCTTTTAGCTGCCCGAGCTCCGGTAAACTCCAAAAGTCGTTTTAACTCTTTTTGGGTAATCCTGGTTATCACCATTATATCGTTTTCGTAACAAAACTCTTCGGCGGTATCGCTAATACCTCGGGTTAAAACCACCAGGTTTACCCCTAATTCTTTCAGTTTATAAAGATTTTCCTGAAAAATCTTTTGGTTATTTAGATACTGGGCAAACCCAGCTTCGGAAGACAAAGCTTCCCCTTCCACTTCTTCCGGATATAAACCATCATCTAAAACCAAAAGGTGAACTCCAGCAATTTTCCTAGAACCATCCTCCCACAGGGGAGCTTTATTTATAACTACTCCGGGAATTAAGGATGTGGTAGCTCCTACTTTGGCAAGTACTAAATCCGCAAGTTTAAACCCTGGGTCAAGAAGTTTTTCTTCTAAAAGAGCAGCAGCCTCTCTTATTATCACCGCTACCCTTTCATCACCCCTGCCGGCAATCTTTGCAGCAGCCAAAAGTTTTTCGTCCCTAATACTTTTAACTTTAAGGGAACGTTTCTTAATAAGAGAAAGGGCATGATTTAAAGCTTTAGTCATACCCCCTAAAACTTTAGAAACAGGAACACCCTTTAAAATTTGGTTAACTCCTTCGGAAACTAAAGCCCCCGCTAAAACCGCAGCGGTGGTAGTGCCATCACCTACTTCCCGTTCCTGGGCCCGGGCCATGTTGACCACCATCCGGGCTGCCGGATGCTGGGCTTCCATCAGGGTTAAAATAGTTACCCCATCATTGGTAACTACCACTTCCCCGAATCTATCTACCAGCATAGTATCCAAGCCTTTTGGCCCCAGGCTACTGGCTACTGCCTGGGTCAAAGCCTTTACCGCCGCTGCATTGGAAAAAAGCGCTTGATACCGTTCTTCTATTTCCTGGGTGTGGCTTTCTTTTTTCAAAAACCCAATCCTCCTGCTAATAGTTTTTATTGCCAAAGATTTCCGATAAATATTTGCTTAAAAACTCCACTGTAGCCACAGTTTTAGCGTACTCCATCCGAGTGGGGCCTAAAACCCCAATAAACCCCCGGCTATTTCCATAGGAGAAATAACCTGCGGCAATCATGCTGCAATCCTCAATTTCCTTAATATTTAATTCCCTTCCAATTTTTACATTTACCCCTAAATTTACCTGGGAAAAGATTTCCTTTATTTTTTCTTCCTGTTCCAGAAGACTTAAAAGGGTCTTTACCTTTTCTACATTTCTAAATTCCGGTTGGTTAAAAAGGTTTATTAACCCCCCTAAAATAACTCTATTTTCCTGATCGTCCTGGTTTAAACTACTTATAAGCTCTAAAGTAATATTGATTAAATTTTGGTGCTGAGCCAATTCATAATATATTTCCCGGAGGAGGGAAGTACGTATCTTTTCCGGATTTACACCTAAAAGCTTGGCATTTAAAATTGCAGAAACCTTTTCCAAATCCTGGGTAGTAATGTTCCCGGGAACTTCAAAAACCCGGTGGTGTAAGGAACTATCTTCCAATACTACTATTAATAACACTTTGCCCGGTTGCAAAAGGAGTAGTTGAAGATGCTTTAATGGTACTTTTCCAGCTTCGGGCGAAATAACTACCGCAGTGTAGCGGGTAAGACTTGATAAAACTTTCCCGGTTTTCTCCAATAATTCTCCTATGCTGTTTATTTTATCTTCATAAACTTTCCGGATAAAGTTTTCCTCTTCTTTGCTTAGAGTAGGTTTTTCCATTAAGTAATCAACATAATACCGGTATCCCAAAACTGAAGGGATTCTTCCGGCACTGGTATGGGGCTGCTCTAAATAGCCCATTTCTTCTAAATCGGCCATTTCATTCCGAATAGTTGCCGGGCTTATGCCAAGGTCATACTTTTTAGCAATAGTTCGTGACCCTACCGGTTCAGCGGTAGAGATGTAATCCTGAACTATTGCCATTAAAATTTTTCTTTTGCGCTCATCAATCATACCGCCTCACCCCTTTTGTTAGCACTCGCATTAATTGAGTGCTAACTTTCAACTTAAAAATAGCACTGCCCAGCATTTTTTGTCAAGCTTAGATAAACTCAATTAAAAGGGTATTGGCCACAAAACTTCCCTTGCGGGTTAAAAAAAGTCTTTCGCCTTCAAGAGCCATTAACCCAAGGTTAACAAAATTTTGCACTTTTTCCCCATACTGTTCTAAAAAGTCCCAGTGATATTTTTCCCGAAATTCCTTAAGGTTTAATCCAGCTTTAAGCCGTAACTTTAAGATAATCTCCTCCTTGGCATCTTCCTCTAAAGTTAACTTCTCAAAATCAAAAAATTTTCCCGTTTTAAGCATATACTGATAATCCTTTAGATTATCCGGATTCCAAAATCTTAGAAATCCCACTTTGCTATGAGCCGAAAGTCCAAGCCCAAGATAAGGTTGGTTTTCCCAGTAAGTAAGGTTGTGGCGAGAATAGTTCTGGTTTTTAGCAAAATTAGCAATTTCGTACCGCTCATAACCATTTTGTTCTAAAAGAATAATAGCCTCTTCCCAGCTTTGGGCCACTTCATCTTCAACCGGCAAAATTACCTTACCGGCTAAAACCTCCTCATAAAGCCGGGTATTTTCCTCCACTTTTAAGTCATAAAGGGATAGATGTTCTGGTTTTAGATTGATTGCCGTCATCAGGGATGCTAAAAAGCTTTTCCTACTATCACCGGGGTAACCTGTAATTAAGTCTAAATTTATATTATTAAACCCCTCTTCCCTTAATAAATTATATGCCTCAATTAGCTGGATGGCCGTATGAGCTCTTCCCATTTTTCTTAAAACAGCATCGTTAAAAGATTGGGCTCCCAGACTTATCCGGTTTACTCCCATTTCTTTTAAGACACGGATTTTTTCTTTATTTATTATTCCAGGATTTGCTTCAAAAGTAAATTCCAAAAGTTCTTCAGTAATAAAAGAAGCTAAAATTTCTCCCAGTTTTTCTAAAGCCTGGGGTAAAAGATAAGTAGGAGTTCCCCCCCCTACATAAATTGTTTTAGGCTTTTTTAACAAATGTTCTCTTTGTTTTAACTCTTCTGCCAGCAGGTTTAAATACGAAAATACCTCTTCACCCGTAGCTCCGGGAAAAGAGGTAAAAGCACAGTAGTTACATTTTTTAAGACAAAAGGGTAGATGAATATACAAAGCTCTAGCTTTATTTGTCCGTATCAATTTTCAACACCGCCATAAAAGCTTCCTGGGGTATTTCTACCCGCCCTACTTGTTTCATCCGTTTTTTACCCTCTTTTTGCTTTTCTAAAAGTTTTTTCTTCCGGGTAATATCGCCACCATAACACTTAGCTAAAACATCTTTTCTTAAAGCTTTTACCGTCTCGCGGGCAATAATTCTAGACCCAATCGCCGCTTGAATGGGAATCTCAAAAAGATGCCGCGGGATTAACTCCTTAAGTTTTTCTACCAGTTGCCGTCCCCGGTAATAAGCTTTATCTTCGTGAACAATTACCGAAAGGGCGTCTACCGGTTCTCCCGCAATTAAAATATCCATTTTTACTAAATCTCCCGGCCGATAACCGATAAATTCGTAATCTAAAGAGGCATAACCTTTAGAGCGGGATTTTAACTGATCAAAAAAATCATAAATAATCTCCGCCAACGGCAAATCGTAAGTAAGCATTACCCGACTTTCCGAAAGATACTCCATATTTAAGAAGATACCCCGGCGTTCAATACATAAATCCATGATATTACCCACAAATTCTTTAGGTACCATAATGGTTGCCTTAACATATGGTTCTTCGATATGGTCGATTTTTCCAGCCGGCGGTAATTTAGCAGGATTATCAATTTCCAAAACTTCACCGTTGGTTTGTACTACCCGATAAATAACGTTAGGGGCGGTGGTAATTAAATTTAAGCCATATTCCCGTTCTAAACGTTCCTGAATAATCTCCATGTGCAATAGGCCTAAAAAACCGCAGCGAAAACCAAAACCAAGAGCCACGGACGTTTCCGGTTCAAAGGAAAGGGAGGCATCGTTTAATTTTAGTTTTTCTAAGGCATCCCTTAAATCTTCATACTGATTCGACTCCACCGGGTAAAGACCGCAAAAAACCATAGGCTTGGCCTGTTTATAGCCCGGAAGTGGCTCTTTAGCAGGATTTACAGCACTGGTAATGGTATCCCCTACCCGGCAGTCACGAACATTTTTTATCCCTGCCGCAATAAATCCGACTTCTCCTGCCCATAGCCCTTCCACCGGGGTAAGATAAGGCTTAAAGATACCTACTTCAGTAACTTCAAACTCTTTATCATTACTCATCATTTTTATTTTCATCCCCGGTTTAATATAGCCCTCAACCAGGCGGATATAAGCTATTACTCCTTTATAGGGGTCATAATGAGAATCAAAGATAAGAGCTTTTAACGGCTGCTCTTCATCCCCTTTAGGAGGCGGTATTCTTTTAACAATTGCTTCTAAAACTTCTTCTATCCCCTGGCCGGTTTTTGCCGAAGCTAAAATTGCCTCACTGGTATCAAGGCCAATTACCTCTTCTATTTCCTTTAAAACCCTTTCCGGCTCAGCGTTCGGAAGGTCTATTTTATTTACCACCGGTATAAGCTCTAAATCATGTTCCATTGCCAGGTAAACATTAGCTAAAGTTTGCGCTTCAATCCCCTGGGAGGCATCAACCACTAAAAGTGCCCCTTCACAAGCTGCTAAACTTCTGGAAACTTCGTAAGTAAAATCGACGTGGCCCGGAGTATCAATTAAGTTTAAATAATAAGTATTTCCATCTTTAGCTTTATAAGTAAGCTTAACTGCCTGGGCTTTAATAGTAATACCCCGTTCCCGTTCCAGCTCCATCTGGTCTAAAACCTGGTCTTTTAACTCCCGTTCCGATAAAGCACCGGTGTACTCTAAAAGCCGGTCCGCCAAAGTTGATTTCCCGTGGTCAATATGAGCAATTATGCAAAAATTCCTTATATACTCCTGCCTTTTGGCCATAGTAAACCTCCGTTAAACTTTTCTTCGAATAAGATTTAAGAAAAACATTGCTTCCTCCATCTTTAAGAAAAGAGTAGTTGCAGCATAAACTAAAGCTCCCCCTGCTATTGCTGCTCCTACCTGAATTAATTGGCCGTGTTTGGTTACCGCAATACCGGATAAATAATGGGCTATCGAATAAGCAACTACTCCCATTAAAAGGGAAGCCATAAGTGACTTTAAACCCGAAACAAGAATATCTTTACCGTAAATTTTGCCAACTTTTCTCCTAAATAGCCATAAAAGAATAGAAAAGTCAAATAAACCTGTAATAGAAAATCCCAAAGCAAGTCCCCGGTGTCCCAGGTAGCTGATAAAAGTCACATTTAAAATATAATTTAAAAAGATTGTTATTAGGCTAGTAGTAACTGGAGTTAAAGTATCGTGCAACGAATAAAAGCCCCGTAGAATTATCTGCAAAGCAGAGTGAGCAAATAAACCAAGGCTGTAAAATACCAAAGCCCCTGCAGTAGCTCTGGTCATTTCTGGAGTAAAAGCTCCCATTTCAAATAAAAGCCGGACAATTGGTACGCTTAAAACTATTAATCCTACTTCTGCAGGCAAAATTATAAACCAAATAGATTTAATACCCATAGCAACACTTTTTTTAAAATTCTCCATTTCTCCCCGGGCAGCGAAACTGGTCATCGTTGGAAAAATGGCCATACTGATAGCCGCTGCAAAAAGGCCTAAAGGTAGATACATTAAACGGTTAGCAAGCCGTAAGGCCATGATGCTTCCTTCAGATAAGCCGGAAGCCAAGTTCTGGTTGACGATGAGATTAATCTGGCTTACAGCCAAGCCTAAAAGGGTCGGTACCATTAGTTTGGCCATTTTTACCACCCCAGGGTGGGAAATATCAATTACTGGCCGGTATTTAAGTCCATACCGGGCAAGACTAGGTACCTGCACTGTAAAATTTAAGATCATCCCGGCAACTACCCCAAGGGCAAAGGAGGTAATCCCCAGCTTTCCTGCTAAAAAATACCCTGAAAGAATAATTACAATATTATAAATAACACTACCTAAAGCTGGAGTTAAAAAATGCTTATAAGAATTTAACATCCCCATTAAAAACCCGTTTAACCCGGTAAATAAAACTGCTGGCAACATAATCCGGGTAAGTTTAATAGTCGTATTAAGTCGCTCACCGGTAAACTTATGGGCAACTAATTTTACCAGTTCAGGAGTAAATAAAAACCCGAGGCCAATACAAACAAGCATGATTATAATTACAAGATTTATAACCGTACTGGCCATTTTCCAGGCTTCATCTTCCTCATTTTTTGCTAAGTAAGAAGAAAAAACCGGAATAAAAGCCGCACTTAAAGCCCCACCTACCAAGAGGTTATAAAGAAAATCCGGTATCGTAAAAGCCGCAACATAAGCATCACTGATACCTGTTGCCCCAAATTTGACCGCCAAAAGTTGTTCCCGCACAAAACCCAAGATCCGGGAAAGAATACCCATAACTAAGATAATCCCTGCAGCCTTGGCAACGTTTTTTCTTGTGCTCATTATCTGTCCCTTCCCTTAATTTTAAATCCTTTAAAAAATATATCACTTTTTCTTAATTTGGGAAAGAAAAAAAAAATAAAGCCAGCACTACTGGCTTTAATGTTGGAGGTAATTAGCTATGCCATCAGCTAAAAGACTTGCTGACTTTTTAGCCTGAGTTAAAGTATTATTGACATTGCCAATCTCCACTAAAACCATACTGCTCGAGAGGTGCTGATTAAACCTCCCTCCTTTGTAGCGTATTCCCCGGATTAATCCAGGATACAGCTCTTCAGTTTTGGAAATTATTTTCTTAGCTATAAATTCATTTTCCTGCCAGTGAGGCTGGGGAAGTCTCTCCCCCTTGCCCACCACAAACATTACCGGTGCTATTTCCTCACCCATTACCAAAACCGTGCGGTAGTTTTTCGCCGCCTGGGAATCCCGGTGAACATCAATGATGAGCTTTAAACTTTTTATTTTTAAAAGTTCTAATACTGTTTTTTTGGATTCTCCATAAGAACTATTGTAATCATTATCATGAACTTTATCAATTAAAATCGTTTTTATTCCTTTTTCCTCAAGCCTTCTTGCCAGTTCCCGGGCAACATCGAGCACTTCCCCCGGTTGCCCCTTTAAAGCCCGCTCTCCTCCACCGTCTCCTTCATAGCTTTCTCCAGTATGAGTGCAATAAATCCCAACTAGAGGCTCTCCAGCAGCTATGACTGGGTCTTCTCCTTCTTCAAAGGCAACCATTTTTTCCCCTTCGCCGTTCAAAACTGGATAACCAGCTAACAGAAGCGAATAGGGGTCATTTATTTTCGCGCCAGTTAATAACCAGAGAATATATTGACTTCCAGAACTCTCTTCTTCGTCGTTTGCAATTCTAAACCCCAGGGTCTTTTGTAAATATGCCCCCCGGCTTTCCCCCCAAAGACTAACTTTTAATACTTCCACCAGAGCGCTATTTTTTATGCCTTTGACCACCAGCATCGGTGCATTATTGGGAATCAAGGTAGCAATGATACCCAGTGCTATTGTATAAATTAACAAATATAACCCTAATGAGCTTGGACGTAAAACCTTAGCCCGATACTCCATTATTTCTATTCTCCCGCTTTTTTTGGTACAAAATATATATGTTTTTTTAAACCAAATTATGAGTCACCTCAAAGTTGTTGGAATAAATTTATCCACCAGACCAATAATTAAAGCAGCAATTATGGCTCCCGGAACGGTAACAACTAAATATTTAGGAACGAGGTAGCGAGCAAGAAGCAGCACTAAAACCGCCACTATAAAACCCGTAAAGCCTCTTCCCTTTTCTCCTATGATTTGCCCTGCAAGGTAATTCAGCAGGGAAATAACAATAGCCGCAATTAATGCTCCAACAATTCCTCCTTTCACGGTAAACCCCGGGGTTAAAATGCTCACTCCAATCAATGTTATTGCTGATATAAGGGTTTTTACAACTGTTGCCACTCATTCTCACCTCCTTCTAAAGCTTTGCCCAAAATTTTAAATATTATACAATTTGTGTTTTGTTTGATTAAAAAACAAAAAGGTGTTCTTGCATTTTTTTGATATCTCTGGTAGAATACTTGCTGTTAGGAGGTGAGATCGGTGGCAAACATCAAGTCTGCGAAGAAACGGATTTTACTCATCCGGAAAAGAACCATGCGGAATAAAGCCATCCGTTCAGCTGTAAAAACCGCAATTAAAAAGTTTGAGCTAGCCCTTAAAGTAAAACCAGCAGAAGAAGCTCAAGAGCTTTTGCGCCAAGCTGTTCGGGCTTTAGATAAAGCGGTGACCAAAGGCGTACTTCATAAAAATACCGCCTCCAGGAAAAAATCCCGGCTCACCCGGAAATTTAACTCTGTCTATAAAGCCTCATAAAAAATACCCGGTGGGAATTCCGGGTTTTTATTTTTTCCAAACTAAAAAATACTTTTCAAATAAACCGGGGAAATCTTTTTCACCGGTTTTAATTTTTTCATCCAGCTCAACTAATCCTAGAAGCCTTGTTTTTAACTGATCCAGGGTTAAGGGGGACATTGTCCGCAGACTTTTTTTTACAAGCCATTCTGGAATCCCTAAAGTTTTAGCAATTTCTGTAAAAGGCTTCCCTTTTTGCTGCAGATATTTTACGGAATAAATCTGCCGCAGATTTTTAGCAATAAGACCGGTAAATTTAATTGCTTCCTCTTGATTTAAAAGCTGTTCTTTTAATTTTCGCCGGTTTATTTTCCCGGATAAAAGCTCTTCAACTAGATAAAAAACTGAAATCTCTTTGTCCTGGCCGCAAACCTCTAAAACGTCTTGCAAGGTGATTTTTTTTTCTAAAAGTTTATAAAGTATTAATTTATTAAACTCTCCTTTTAATTCTATCAAGCTCCGGCCAAAGCTTTGAGCCAATACCAATACCGCTTCCTTTTCTATCGTAAAGCCCTCTGTTAAAGCCCAGTTCGTGATAATTTCCTGCACCTCTTCTTCTTTTAACGGTGCAAACTCTAACTCTTCCCCCACTTTTAGTAATTCCTGGTATACTTTTTTCTTTTTATCTACAGGATGCTCGGTAGAAAATATTATTATCGCTTGCAGGGAAGGATTTTGAAAATAATTTATCAAAAGTTCGTCCTCACTTTTACCGGAAAAAAAGCGGCAATTTTTCACAATAAGAAACTTTTGGCCAAAAAAAGATACCGTTTCCGCCTTGGCCACTATATCTTCGGTTAAAATTTCTTGACCGTCTAGCTCTTCATAATTAAAATCCCGATTATTTCCTAAGTATTCTTTAATTTCCCCAAAAAGCCGCTCTTTAAAATACCGTTCTTCCCCGGAAAAAAGGTAAAGGGGTTTTAACACCCCGCGGCTTAAAGCGTTTTTAAACCGTTCGTAAGCTAGCATCGCCATTATCGTCTCCTTGATAAATCCTTTGCCAATTTAGCACCTTCTGGACATATTCCCTGGTTTCGGCAAAAGGTGGAATTCCGTTATACTTTCTTACATTACCCGGGCCGGCATTATAAGCCGCCAGGGCCAGCTCCACCTCACCAAAGCGATCTAAAAGGGATTTTAAATATTTAATACCGCCCTCTAAGTTCTCTCTTGGATCGTAGGGATTTTGAACTCCCAGCATCCGAGCCGTTCCCGGCATTAACTGCATTAGCCCCATAGCCCCCCGGGGCGAAGTAGCCTTAGGGTTAAAGTTTGACTCCTGTTTTACTACCGCCATGACCAGGGAGTAAGGTATATCATATTTTTGCGAAAGCTCCTTTACAATATCTGATATCATCTTTTCCGAAGATGAGAACGCTGGTGCTTCTTTTACAGAAATTAAGTCGGCAAAATTTAAGCTTTTAGAAGCCGATACAGGACTTACCGACTGCAGGGATGCAATATTTTCTAATATTTGGGAAAGCAACGTAAAATAGTAGTAAGTCAAAAGAGGTGTTAAATCGATCATCCTTCCACCCCGTAACTTTTTTCTTTAATTTTAATATAAATTAGTAATTTTCGACAACCAGGGCCCCCTCAAGGTCTGTGCGCCAAAGTTTTCCTTTACCCTTTAAAACTGCCATCAGTCTGTTCCCGGGAAAGCCATAAATATTATTTCGACCAACAGAAATGACTCCATAGTTAAACTTTAATTTTTTCATAAAACCCGGCGAAAAAAAGTTACTACCGTGATGGGGTATTTTTACCACGTCATAATGGGCCAAAAGCTTACTTTCTAAGTCTTCCTCCGCTTCCTTCTCGATATCCGCTCCAAAAAAGTAAGTTTTCCTCCCAATTTTACCCGCCAGCACAATACTGTTATTGTTGGGATCAGAACGGGTACCGGAATAGATCTTTTCTGGCCCTAATATCTGTAAAGTAACATCATCGATTTTTACTATTTCGGTGGTTTTAGCATAATAAATCTTTATTTTTCGTAGTTGGAGAAAATTTAAAAGTTCCCGGTATTCCGGCTCCTCTCCTAAATAAGGAGAAATTAGGAGCGCCTTTACTCTAGCGCTTTTGATAAGCGTTTGGGCGCCACCGTAATGGTCATTATGGGGATGGGTCAACACTAAAAGGTCGATGACCCCCGTTCCGCTTTGCCGAAGATATGCTAAAATCTTTTTACCAGCATCATAATTTTCGTTTTTGGGCCCAGTATCTACCACAACTGTACGTCCTCGCCAAGTATGGATCACCGCTGCATCCCCTTGGCCGACGGCAAGAAAGACAGTTTTGCCGTGTTCTTTGGGAATTAAAAATAATCCTAAAATTAAAAAGGCAATTAGGCAGTATTTTACTATATCCAATCTTTCTTTTTTTACAAGCAAAAGGTATCCCAGAAATAATCCACCATAAAAAAGAAAAATTACTAAAATTAAAGGCTTTTTTACTGCTATTGCCGCCCCTGGAATTAAAGCCATTTGACTGTTTATTTTTAAAGTTAAAGCTGTTAATATTTCGGTAATTTGTTTTAATAGTGGTAAAAATAAACCCAAAACTCCTGTAGCCATGATAATACTGGTGAGCGGGACAATTATTAGGTTTGCTAAAATTGAGGCAGACGCAAAAAGGGAATAATTATAATACACTAGAGGCTCGGTTAAAATCTGCGCCCCAACAGTAACCCCGATGGTATCGGATAGAAAAGAAGGTAAATAGCTTTTTAATTTTTCCGCTAAAGGTAAGCCCAGCAAAAATATCCCCAGGGTGGCTAAATACGATAAGAGAAAACCCGTAGAAAAAAGGTCCTGGGGTTTTAGTAAAAGATAAAAAAAGGCACTTAAAAGAAGATGATAAACCGGCTGATAATCTCGGCCCAGGAAAAAAGCGCCAACTAAAAACAGCAGCATTAAAAAAGCCCGCACCGTTGCAGGATTAAAGCCGGTTAAAGCGGTATATAAAAAGCAAAGGATTAAAGTGGTAAAATTTTGCTTTCTCCGGGAAAGCTTTACTTGTCTTCCCAAAAAATAAACTGCCCCCGCCACTAACCCTAAATGCAGACCACTTACGCTTAAGATATGGACTACCCCGGTTTTGGCAAAACTATCGTAAACTTCCGGAGAAATTTCTTCATCATCCCCCAGATATAAACCTTTTAACAAAGCCGCTGTTTGGGGCGAATAAGTATTTAACTTATCTTTAAGATAATTTTTAATTGCTGCCAAGGGGCGAAGAAAAGTAATTTTAACCCCAACTTTTTCCGTTTTTTGGGCGTATAATACCCCATAAATCCCTTGCCGTTTTAAATAATTTGGATAGTTAAACTCGCCGGGATTTTGCGGGGGAATTGGTTTTTTAAAAGTACCGGAAATTTTTAAAATATCTCCCGGAAGTCTTAAAACTGTTTCTTTTTCCCGAACTAAATAAGTCTTTTTTGTTTTTACATCAATCACTTTAAAAGTATTTTGTTCATTTTTTACCGTAGACCCTTCCACTACTTGGCAAAGACCTTGATACTCTCCTTGAGAAAAATCTGAACTTACATGAAACTTTAGGTTTATCCCTCCAAGTAACAAAAAAGCCACCAAAAGAACCGCCCAACTTTTGCGGTCCCGGGGTAAAAAGATATAACCCAAAAACAGCAAAAAAACCGTCAAATACAGAAATAGCCGAAAAGGGATAACTCCCTGATCGGCTAGTACAATTCCCAAAAGGTAAAAAATTAAAGCAAGATAAAATTCCATAGCAACCTCTAATTAATAGTTATATAATCTTTTAAACTTTCAAATTTTTTATCTCCAATACCCTTAACTTTTTTGATGTCCTCAATAGTAGTAAAGGGTCCGTTTTGTTCCCGGTATTCAATAATTTTTGCTGCCGTTGCCGGTCCAACCCCGGGAAGCTTATCCAATTCTTCAAGGGTTGCCGTATTAATATTTACTTTATTGCTTTGGTTTGGCATCGGACTTGGTTTACCAAAAGCATTGTTTACCGGAGCACTGGGAGCTTGATTTTCGCCTCTAAAAGGGATGTAAATTTTTTGCCCATCGGTCACTTTGGCCGCAAGGTTAATACTGCTATCATCGGCAGAAGGCAGCATTCCTTGAGCTTTTTCTAGGGCATCTTTTACCCTAGAGCCCTCCTCTAAAGAATATACCCCCGGCTTATAAACCGCCCCGGCTACCTGGACTACTACCTTGCTACTGCTTTTTTCGGTATTAAGAACCACAACCTCTTCCCCTGAAGCTTCTTTAACTGGCGCCTCTTCAGGCTTTGTCCCCCAAAAATAAAAGATTACTCCTAAAAGAAGAATTATTATTCCATAAAGCGGAATCTTGGAACGGTCTTCTAAGGGCTTCATAGTTACTCCGCTAAAAAGCCACTTTTCTGGCCTTTTTTGGAAAGAACTAAAAGATTATGCGAGGAAAATTCCTCGATTAACTTTTGCTGAATTTTTGACCAAATATCATGTAAAGGACAAATTTCTACTTTCTCACAAATATCCGGATGGTTTATACATTGGCTTAAAACTACCGGCCCCTCCACCGCTTCTACCACTTCCAGCACGGTAATTTTTTCAGGATCTTTTAGAAGAGCAACACCCCCCTGAGGCCCTTTTACCGTATATACAAGTCCAGCTTTAACCAGTGACTGAACTATTTTTGCTAAAAAAGCTTCTGGCAACATAAGCCTTTCCGCCAGGGTTTTAACTGGTACTACCTGACCCTTGGGCAGTTTTGCCAGATCCATCATAGCAATTAAAGCATACTCCCCTTGTTTGGTTAACTGCATGAATTCTCCCCCTGAGAAAACAAGCTTTCTAGGGTATTTTACAATATATTTTATATTTTTTCAATATAAATATATTTTGTCGAAGATTGTCATATTTTCTTTAATTTAAGGTATTTAGGAGTTATTTTATCTATTATTTTTGTTTGTTTTTTTAATAATTAATCTTCTAATTATACTATTTAATATTTATATAGAAAAAATAAATCAAAAACCCTGCATTGCAGCAGGGTTAATGGTGGGTGCCCTCAATTACTTCCACCCCTTTGGCTAAAATTGTCTTTTTAATTTGCTCTTTAAAAGGACATTTAGGGTAATCTCCTTCCAGCAACATGCAGGAACTTAAATGGACATGGGTTAACTCGTAAGGAAGCAACTTTTCAATAAGCCGTGAAACTCTGCGACCGGAACAGCCTCCGCAAGTGAAAAAGCCAATCATTTCCGCCTCCGGTCCATAGCGGGCAAACTGCTGCTCCCGCTTATTAAAGCTATTAAAACAACCAATTCCCGGGCAGACCTCGGAGACAATATCGCAGCGTACTACCGCAATTTTCGGCTTTTGCGGCTTAGAATCCCTCACATCCCGGGCGGTCATTTTCCCCCGGGCTTCCATCACTTCATTCATCGTAATTTCTTCTACTCCTTTTTGCCGCGCCCACTCCTCTACCTTCTTTTTGGCCTTTTCCCGAACAAAAAAGGGAACATTGTTCATATATTCCAGGGCTTCTTTGGTCCAGCGCATGCTCTCTTCCCCTTACCGTTTTTTCTTTATTTTAGCTTTAGCTTTCTTTTAAAGCTATGACTTTAGTCACAGTTTTAAGCCAAAGGATACTCTTTCGCGCCGGCCTTTAAAAGGCTATTAACTATAAAAGTAGCTCTCCCACCGGTATAATCCCTTTTATCCATTTCTTTCGGCTTTACAATATAAATTTTCTCCGGGCAAACTTCTAAAAGAGCCTCAATATTTTTTAGATTTCCCGGACCTATTGGTACCGGAGCCACCACTACCTTATCCGCTTTTTGTAACACCTCTAAAAGCCGCTGATAGCTTTCCAGGGAGATGGGCGAAAAGGGTTCTTCTTCTACAATTTCCGCACCCAAAGCTTTTGCTGTCTGCCAGTCACTGTCGCTTTTGTTTAAAACGCCTGTCGATATTTGGGCTCCAAGCTTTCTTTCTAAAAGCATAATCCTGCCCGCCATGCCACCACCGCCTATGATATGTACCTTCTTTTCACCGCCATTAACTTTATTAATAATTAAAGGCAGTATTTGAGGTATACCTAAAACCGGGTGATTTACCACTAAAGCAGGCTCACTATAGGCCTTATATATGTTTTCAAAGGTTAAAACTTCTTTAGCCTCACCGGTAATAAGTTTTCCTTCCGAAAACAAGTAAAGTTTATCGGCAAAAAAGGAAGCTAAGTTTAAGTCATGCAGGACAGCTAAAACGGCGATTCCTTGAGCTGCTAAATTTTTTAAAAGAGATAATATTTTTACCTGATAAAATAAATCCAGGTGATTGGTAGGTTCATCTAAAAGGATGTAATCGGCCTCCTGGGCCAAAGCCCGGGCTATATAAACCCTCTGCCTCTCCCCTCCTGAAAGGGTTAAAAGGGTACGCTCTTCATAACCTGATAAACCTACAGTTTCTATAGCTTTTTTTACTGCTTTAAAATCCGCTTTAGTCTCCAACCCCAGAACTCCCTGGTAAGGATACCTCCCCATCATTACCGTATCCCAGACGGTATAATCCCGTAAGGTTTCGGGTTCCTGGGGCACATAGGCCAGTAGCTTAGCTCGTGCTTTGGCTGGTAGCTTTAAAATTTCTTTTCCTTTTATTTCCACCGTACCATTCTTCGGTTTTAAAAAACCGGCCAAAATTTTAAGTAAGGTAGTTTTACCTGCTCCATTAGGCCCGAGGATTACCGAAAACGTACCCGGTAAAACTTCGATGTTTATACCAGCAAATAATTTTGCGCTGCCGTAGCCAAAGACCAGGTTAATACCTTTAAGCATGGTGATCCCGCCTTATAAAAAGATAGGCAAAAAAAGGAGCGCCGATAAAGGCAGTAATAACTCCTACCGGAAGCTCCGAAGGGGCCAAAATGCTCCGGGCTAAAGCGTCGGCTATCACCAAGAGGACTCCTCCTGCTAAGGTAGACAGAGGTATTAAAACCCGAAAATCTTTGCCAAAAATAAGTTCCACCACCTGCGGTACTATAAGGCCCACAAAACCTATAGTTCCAGCAAAGCTAACCGCTCCTGCAGTTAAAAAACTCGCCAGCATTAAAAAAAGAACTCTCTTTTTTGTAACCTCAACCCCCAGCTGAGCCGCAGTGTCATCTCCAAAACTCATAGCATTTAAGTCCCGAGCCAGGACAAAGAGTAAAATAAACCCGGCAAAAACATATAAGCCGAGCACTCCAGCTTCTTTAAATCCTTTATTATTGAGTCCCCCCATTAACCAGTAAATAATCCGGGGCATATTTTCCCGGCTTACTGCTAAAACAAAAGTTACCACCGCTCCTAAAAAACTATTCACAATAATCCCCGCAAGGATTAACCGATTAGGTTCTGGCTTTCGGGCAATTAAAAAAACTAAAAGCAATGCTATTATACTTCCTAAAAACGCCCCAAAGGGCAAAACATAATAGGGAAAAGATTTTAGCAGAGTTAGTAAAGCTACTGCCGCCGCAGCCCCGGAAGATACTCCCAAAATGTATGGATCGGCTAAAGGAGTTTTTAATACACCCTGGTAAACCGTCCCCGCCAAGCCAAGAGCTGATCCCACTCCAAGACCTAAGGCAATTCGTGGAAGCCTAATTTTAAAAAAGATGGTTTTATAAGGTTCCATTAAAATTTTAGCCGGAGGAATTTTTACAGCTCCTAAATTAGCCGCAAGTAAAACACTAAAAATAAGGAGGAGGAGTAATAGCACTCCTCCTAAAAGTAATTTTGCCCACCAAGATTTCATTATCTCACCTTTTATTAGCAATAAAAATTATTTTAGACCGGGATGAAGGGCTTTGGCTAACTTTTCAACCCCATCAATACTCCGCGGGCCTGGGCGGACAATTAAATTGGGGTCAATACTGTCAATCACCCTCTTTTCCCGAACAGCCCGCAAGCCCTGCCAGAGCTCCCGTTTATATGGATGTTGATCCGGTTTTAAATAAGCAGTATCCGCAAGCAAGATATAATCAGGATTTAAAGTTAAAAGCTTTTCGTCGGAAAGGGAAACCCAACTACCACTGGTGATAACGTTTTTGCCTCCGGCTTTTACAAGGATGTCATTGACAAAAGTATTCGGTCCGGCAACATATAAGCCATAGGTATAATCAATTTCTACCAAGACTGATGGTTTATTGTATTTCTTTAACTTCGCAGTGAGTTTATTTAATCTCGACTGCATGTTATTAGTAATACTTACAGCTTTTGAATATTTACCAGTAGCTTTGCCAACCAGCTTAATGTTATTTAAAATATCATTAAAGTTCTTTGGCTCTTTTAAAACAAAAACTTTAACCTTTAAATTCTGCAGCTTTTTAATCGCGTCTGGGGAAATAGTATCTTGAGCCACCACTAAATCAGGTTTTAAACTAACGATCTTTTCTACATTAACATTAAATGCATCGCCAACTTTAGCTTTCTTTTTTGCTGCCGCCGGATAATCACAGAAGTTAGTAACTCCAACTATATTTTTATCCAATCCAAGGGCAAATAAAATCTCGGTATTGCTTGGAGCAAGCGACACGATTCTCTTAGGATAGCTCTTAAAGGTAAAAACGTTTCCTTTTGAGTCTTTTACCGTAATACCCTTACTTTGCCCCGCCCATAAAGGTGTTACCGCCACCAGCATAATAAGGGCAATAGCTAAAAACACCATCCAGCTTTTTTTCGCCATTTTTTCTCCCCCTCGTATAATGATTTTAGAAATAATCTTTAAACGGTAATAAAAACCGTTTCGATTTTATAAAAATTGTTCTTTGAAAACTGGAAATTA
>NZ_BDJK01000007.1 GCF_001950255.1 Carboxydothermus pertinax | reverse complement strand
GCAAATTGGCTTTTTATAGCTGTAAAATCTTCCTTTAAACAAATATTTATGTAGTAACACAAAAATAAAATGATTTAAAGAGGATAGTATACTTGCTATCCTCTTTAAATTTACTGCAATTGCTGTTAATTTAGCTTGTTTGGACATGCTTAATAGACCATACCCTTGGGCACGGTCTAGACCATGAAATCTTTTCATTTCAGCATTTTTCCATTCTTGGCATGCACGTTGTTTATAATTATCTTGAAATTCTTTTGTTTTTGTCCATTGGCTATATTCATAAAACTCTGGGATGTTAATTCCTATGTCTAACCTTTGAGCTT